>JACRCO010000052.1 GCA_016218975.1 Deltaproteobacteria bacterium | reverse complement strand
GTCGACAAATCTACCTCGATTTCAACGCGAGCACGCCGATCTGTCCGGAAGGCGTGGAGGCGATGCGTCCGTTCCTTGCGGACCACTTCGGCAACCCGTCGAGCCTTCATTGGGCGGGCATGCCCGCAAAGGACGCAGTCGAAAAAGCCCGCGGACAGGTGGCGGGGCTCCTTGGGTGCGATCCCACGGAGATCGTCTTTACAAGCGGCGGGAGCGAATCGAACAACCACGCCATCAAGGGTGTCTTCTTCGCGAACCGGGACCGGGGGGATCACATCGTCACGACGGCGGTGGAGCATCCCGCGACGATCAATCCGTGCCGGTTCCTCGAAAAGCTGGGCGGGAAAGTAACGGTCCTTCCGGTCGATCGATACGGGATGGTCGACCCCGGCGATGTGCGCCGTGCGATAACGCCGCGCACGATCCTGATTACGGTGATGCACGCCAACAACGAAGTCGGCACCATCGAGCCGATAACCGAAATTTCGGCCATCGCCCGCGAGGCGGGGATTACGTTTCACACGGACGCCGCGCAATCCGTGGGAAAGATCTCGACCGACGTCGAAGAACTGGGCGTGGACCTGCTCTCGGTGGCGGGGCACAAGGTGTATGCACCGAAGGGGATAGGAGCGCTTTATCTCCGCGAAGGGACGCGGATCGAGCCGTTCGTCCACGGCGCCGGACACGAGGCGGGAAGGCGGGCGGGGACGGAGAACGTTCTCCTGGCCGTGGCCCTGGGCGCCGCGTGCGAGGCCGCCCGGAAATGGGTCGGAATGCCGCAGGTCCGGGCGCTGCGCGAAAGATTTTGGGATGGACTGAAGGATATCTTCGGCGACAGGGTAACGCTCAACGGCCACCCCGATGCGCGGCTTCCCAACACGCTGAATGTTAATTTCGTCGGCCGTGTCGGTGCAGATGTGTTGGCGAAGCTTCACGGCGTCGCGGCATCGACCGGTTCCGCCTGTCACGCCGGATCGGTAACTCTATCTCCGGTTCTGGCTGCCATGCGCATTCCGCCTGAAGAAGGAATGGGCGCCGTCCGGTTCAGCCTGGGACGGCCGACCGCGTGGGAGGAACTGGATGAAGTCCTCGTCCTGTTCCGGTCGCAGGCGTGATGCGCTGACTCAATTCCGGAGCAGCCTGCCAATTGCCATGTGCGGGAACAAACCGGGGCCCCGAAGGGGAAGCAGGCCCCGGCCTTGGGGATGCCGGGGCCCGCAAGGAGAGGAAAGGCCCCGGCGCGGCGGGCTGGATCAGGTAGCGTTGCGGCTCAATGGCACTTGACGCATGTTCGCTGGCCTGCGGCCCGGTTGAGTTTCCCCTTGATCGATCCCCAGTTGTCGGGGTGGGGATTAACGCGAAGCCCCGTTCTCGCGCTGTGGCACTTCAGGCAGATGTCCCCGTCCGCGTGGCATGCCTGGCAGGTGGGCAGGTTCCGCTTCGCCTCGCGGGCGTGCGCGCCGGACCACTGGTGGGCCGGCAGGACGGATCCCGGATGACATGTCTGGCAGGAGTCGGGGGGAAAAGTGGAATGCTTCGGCCCTCCCGGAGTGGTCGTCAGGTCCGACCACCCCTTGCGATGCGACTGGAACATCAGTTCCTCCGGGCGGAACCGCTTGTGGCAGTCCGAGCAGAAGGAAGCGGGGTGGCACCTGGCGCATGAATTCGGGTTGTCGAATGCGGAAATCGGATGGACCTCGATGAATGAGGACCGATGGTTTTTCGGCTTGTAGTTCGGTCCCCGGTCGGTGGACACGTGCAGGTTCGCGTCGATCCCTCCGCCGAAATGGCAATCGGTGCAGAACGACTGCTCATGGCACATTGCGCAGTTGGCGCCGGCCTTCACTGCGGTCAACCTGTGTTCCGTGTTCCATGCGGCGCCGTGGTTGGGGATGACGTTAGATTCCCTGTGGCATTCGGTGCACTCGGGGATCTTCATTTCCCTGTAAGGCCGGTGGTCCTCCGCGGCGAAAAGCATGGTGGCTCCTGCGGCGAGTGCGACGACGACAATGAGAAGGGGGAGTTTTTTCAAGTCGATCCCTCCCTTAGAAGTCGACGTTCAGGGCAAGTCTTCCCCTGAAGTCCTTGTTGAAATCGGTGCTTATGGTGTCCTCTATACGTGCCTGGACCGAGATGTTTTTCTTAAGTCTCGCTTCTCCCCCGACCCAGAAGCGGGTCGCCGAGTCGTAGCCGGTCCCCAGCTCCCGGCGGAAGCTGTCGTGCTGCACCCCGGCGGACAGGATGTAGTTCTTCCTGAATACCGTGTCCCCCGAGATTTCGAACCCGGCGAGATTCCCTCCCGTGCCGGTGCGCCAGATCCCGGCGCCGTACAAGGAAATGCCGTCCCTGGGGCGGTAGCGAAGCCCCACCTCCCCGGCGTTCGCCTTGTCCCCCCCGCCGTACCTTTCGTTCCTGTACTCGCCGTTCAGGCTGAGTTTCGGATCCACGTCATACTGGGCGCGGAACAGGACTTCCTGGAACCTGTCCACAGCGAACACGGAGAAAATGGAGGTGGCCTCGAAGACAGGAATCGAGCGGAAGTATTCTGCGGTGAATATGAACTTCGGCAGGATCGCCGTGCGGGCGCCCGCCTGGATCTCGTTCCACACCTCCGAAAGCAGATCGTACCGAAGCTGCGTGTACAGTTCTCCGTATTTCGAGAATCGCTTCGCCGCCGCCAGCCCCACGATCTCCTTCGCGAGATCGTTTTCGTCGTACGAGATGAAGTAGGAAAGGTCCGCCGACCCCTGGGGGATGTTGGTCAGGCTCGCCTGGACCGCCGCCGCGAAGTCGCCACGCTTCGTCGCCTCGCCGGTGGTGTTGAAGAGCACGTTGCGGCCTCCGACCGCGGTAATCGCCACGGGACCGAACGGCCTTGTGTCCACCCGTGCGCCGTCCACGATCGCAGATCCGGCGCTGACGAAGAAGAACTGCCGGCCCACGCGTACGTCGGTCCGCTTCGCCAGGTCCTTCTTGTCGATGTAGAGGTAGTAGAGCCGTCCCTCCACGCCGCCGCCCTGGGCCGCGTCCCCCCAGGCCCGGCCGTAGCCTGTGGCCGACAGGGTGTCCTTCGAGTCGAGCTTCCGGGCATTGAACCTGAGGTATTGGGATAGATCGAAGTGGTCCTCTCCGAACTCGTCCGAAAACCAAAGCGCCTGCGTCGAGGATCTGCCGCTCAGGGAGGCCGCCTCCGCGGGGGGGAACCCGATGCAGAGGACGAGCAATGCGACGAGGAGAATGCCGGAGCGTATATTCATTTGCTACCCCCTTTATTGCTGCTTGTCGTCAGGCACGTGGCGGGACCGGCGGGCAACCGGCCCCAAGCGCAGCTTCGATGCTTTCTTTCAGCCGCCCGAAATCGATCGGCTTGGAAAGGAAGTCGGCGGCCCCCAGGGATCTCGAGTACTCTGCGTTCTCCCTGGTATCGTCGCAGGTGACGACGATCACCGCCGGCCCGGCGGGCATTTCCCCGATCTTCTTCAGGGTGTCCCAGCTCTTCTTCCCTTCGATGTGAAGGTCGAGGAGGACCAGGTCGCAAGTCTGCTTCGACAGGTGGTCCCAGGCCTCCTCCTCGGTCGCCGCCGCCGTGACCGAGCAAGCATGGTTGCGCAGTATGACGCGCTCGATGATGGCGCGAAAATGGGGATCGTCGTCGACGATAAGGACGTTCGCCATGACGTTGTCCGCTCGACAAGCACGCCGGAGACAATTGTCCCTGCGCATCCATGGTTGCGACCCTTGTTTCGTTTGCGTTAATGGCTATTCACCGGTGCCTGCGCCGACAAGGTTCCCGACGTAGTGGCACTTCTTCGCGCAATCGCCGGCCGGGTCGGTCATGCCCGTGCCCGGGTTGAAGGTCTGCCAGTTGTGGGAGTACCAGGCGATGGCGTGCCCGTTCTTCCAAACCACGGGACGGACCTCGTTCGTTTCCGGGTCGATGAACACTTCGTGCGAGCTGGACGATCCCGTCCTCGCGATCTCGTGGTCCCTCGCAAGGCCGTATGTGTGGCAGCCGATGCAGGCGACCTTGGTGCCGGTGTTGTCCATATGCCCCGCCACGGAAGTTTCCACGTGCACATACGTCCCGTGGCAATCGGTGCACTGGACGTCGCCGCGC
>JACRCO010000051.1 GCA_016218975.1 Deltaproteobacteria bacterium | reverse complement strand
CTCGTGGCCGGCGGCTATGCCGCCACCATATCGGTGTTCGTCTTCGCGTTCTTCCTGTCCCGCCGCCTCGGGCTTTCCGCCGGTGAAAGGGGAGCCTTCATCCAGGGATCGTTCCGCGCGAACCTCGCCTACGTGGGGCTGCCGATCGTCCTCAACGCGGTCGGGACCGAGGGCCTGCGCAAGGCGGGCATTTTCCTGGGCTTCATCGTGCCGCTTCTCAACGCCCTGGCGATACTTGCGCTTCTCCTGCCCCACGAGGAGGGGAAGAAGGGCGGGATGGGGAAAAGCGCGGGGAACATCGCCCGGCAGATCGCAACGAATCCCATCATCCTTTCCTGTTTTTTCGGAGTGGCGTGGAGCCTGTTCAAGATTCCCTTGAAGGGGCTCTTCGGGAAGACGCTCTCCATACTTTCATCGGCCACGCTTCCCCTTTCGCTTCTGTGCCTGGGGGGAACGTTCTCCTTCGAACGGGCCCGGTCGGGATTCAGGCTCGCCATACTGGCGTCTTCGTTGAAGACCGTGCTCCTCACGGGGATCGGGATCGCGGCTTTCCGGTGGATGGGCCTTGCGGGTGACGACCTTCGGATCGGCGCGATAATGATGGGATGCCCTACCGCTGTCGTCACCTACGTGATGGCGTCGCGGCTGAAAGGGGACCCGGACCTGGCGGGAACGATCGTCATCGTTTCCACGGGGGCTTCGGCCTTTACGATTTCGGGGTGGCTTTTCTTCCTGCGGGCGATGGGCTGGTAGGGGCGCGTAATACGTTGCCGTATACGCCGCCGCGGCAGAAGCATGGTGAGAAATTTTGGCTAAGGAAGCAGCACGGCGATAGTTTTCTTCGGGCCGTGCGCACCGACGGTGAGCGTCTGTTCGATGTCCGCTGTGCGGCTCGGCCCTGTGATGAAAGAAACGTTGCGCGGCAAGTCCCCCGATAGCGCCGCGAGACACTCTTCCATCCGATCAACCAATGCGGATCGGGAGAGAAGGGCGACGTGGACATCCGGAAGCAGGCCGGGAATGAGCGACTTCCCGCCCCGTCCGGTCTGCGCTATCGTGCCTGTTTCCGCGATGGCGAATTCCGCGGTCTGGATTCCGGCGGAGGAAGGAGCCGAGGACCGGCGGACCTCCTCGGGCGAAATCAGCGTGAAGGGACCGAACGGCACTAGCGTCTCCGCCACCAGCCGCGCGCCGGGGTCTCCGTCGGGGTGGAAGAGCGCCGTTACCGCGGAAAGGCGGAGCGCCTCCCCCAAGGCGGCAACCATCTGCTCGAAGGAGGGGCCGGCGAGAAACGCGCCGCCCTGCGATTCCAGCATTTCCCGAAACAGGGCGATCCGTTCGGATTCGTTCCGGGGCCCATCGCGGCCGAGCCCGGCCGCAGGCGGCGGCTTCGCTCCTTCCAGCCCCCGCAACGCTATCGCGATCCGGCGGAGCAGCTCCTCTTTCCGGCTCACCGGCTCCATGGGCGGATCCCCCGTTGTTTCTTCCAAAGCTTGCGGAACGGCTGCGGCGCGGGTGCGGGAAAATCCCTCCGGTCGGTCCAGCCCGAGAAACGGAACGGAAGCCAGGGTGTTTTCCCTTTCTTGTAAAGAAGCTGCGAGACCACGCCGATGAACCGCTCCAACGCTTCCAGTATCCCGGCTCGCCCCATAGCGGCGGCGTAGCTCTTCATGCCGAAAACCTCGGCCGGGTCTTTCATGCCCGCTTCCCTCTCATCCGCGCGAAGCTCCAGCAGCATTTCCGGGATGGGAATTTTTACGGGACAAACCTCGGCGCAGGCTCCGCAGAGGGTGCTTGCGTTGGCGAGCGTTCCCCCCTCGGCGAGGCCGGCAAGAAGCGGAGTGAGGACGGAACCCACAGGCCCGGAGTATACCCACCCGTAGGCATGTCCTCCGACGCTCTGGAACACCGGGCAGATGTTGAGGCAGGCGCCGCAACGGATGCACTTGAGGATGTCCCGGTACTTCCCCTGGAGGATCCCGCTCCGGCCGTTGTCGACGAGGACGATGTGGAGTTTTTCCGGTCCTTCCGGGTCCTCCGGCCGTTTTGCGCCCGTCAGCACCGAGACGTAAGTGGAGATCGGCTGCCCCGTGGCGCTGCGGGTCAACAGCCGCAGGAGGACGGGCAGGTCCGCAAGCCGCGGTATGACTTTTTCTATCCCGGCGACGACGAGGTGGACGCGGGGCAGGATCGTTCCCATCCTGCCGTTCCCTTCGTTTGTCACGATAACGGCGGATCCGGTGTCCGCGCACAGGAAGTTGGCGCCGCTCACCCCCATTCCGGCCGCGAGGAACTTTTCCCTCAGGCGCCGCCGCGCTATGGCGACAAGATCCGGGATCCTGTCGGTATATGGCTCTCCGAGTTTTTCCTCGAAGAGGCGCGAGACCTGCTCCCGTGTCTTGTGGACCGCCGGTGCGATGATATGGGACGGCGTTTCCCCGGCGAGCTGGATGATGAAGTCCCCGAGGTCGGACTCCACCACTTCCACGCCCGCTTCCTTCAACGCCTGGTTCAGGCCGATCTCCTCAGTGGTCATGGATTTCGACTTGACCGCGAGGGTGACCCCTTCCTCTTTGGCGATGCGGGCGGAGATCTCGCGGGCGTCGGCCTCGTCACGCGCCGCGTGAACGACCGCTCCGCGCCGTTCCGCCTCCGCGATGAACCGCGCCAGGTGGAAATCGAGTCGGCCGAGCGTTTCCTTCCTGATCCTCGAGCCCTCGTCCCGCATGGCCTCGAAGCCGGGCATGGCGGCCGCCGCTTCGGCGCGGGCCTTCACGAACTTCCCCGTCGTCCGGGAGATCGCGGCCTGGAGGTCGGCGTTGGCGAGCGCCTTTTCCGAGCGGCGGAAAAAGAAACGCGACAGCGGTTCCATCAGCCGGGAACCTCGACGTCACCGGCCAGGATCTCAGCGAGATGGAGCGGCTTCACGGGATAGCCGGAACGGGAAATCATTCCACCGATGTTCATCAGGCAACCTATGTCCCCCGAGGTGACGTACTGGGCCCCGGTGGCGAGGATCCGCTCGATCTTTTCCTCCACCATCCGGCAGGAGATGTGCGGGTACTTGACAGAGAAGATCCCTCCGAAGCCGCAGCATCGGTCGCTGTCCTCCATCTCGACCAGAGTCACCCCCGGTATGGCGCGGAGAAGCTTTCGCGGAGGTTCGATCACACCGAGACCCCTCCGCAGGTGGCAGGAGTCGTGGTAGGTGACCTTGCCCCGGAACGAAGACAGCGGGTCGGACACTCCCAGAATTTCGACGAGGAATTGCGAAAGCTCATAGGTCCGCTCCCCCGCCAGGGCGGCCAGCGAGAGCATCCCAGGCTCGTCCCGGAAAAGCACGGGGTATTCGTTCTTCACCATCGATGCGCAGGAGCCGGATGGTGTGACGATATAGCCGTCACCGGCGAACGCCTGCAGGAACTTCCGGGCCATTTTCCGGGCTTCTTTACGGTTGCCCGAGTTGAAGGCCGGCTGGCCGCAGCACGTTTGGGTAAGAGGGACGCGAACATCAGCCCCGAACCGCTCCAGGACGGCCGCGGTAGCGAATGCGACCCTCGGGAAAAACGCGTCGGCAAGGCAGGTGAAGAAGAGGGAGACGGGAACGGTGCGCTTGTTCGCCATCTACAAAGTATACCTAAGTCCGGGCACCGCCGCCGTCAGGAAGTATCAACCCCAGCGCCGCAAGGCGTTCTATGAATTTCCCCTTGTCGATCGGTTTCAGAAAGTACCCTTCGCACTTGCCGTTCGCGGCCAGGAGCACGTTTTGCCGGTCCCCGAGGCTCGTGGTGATCACTATCCTGGAGTTTTTCGCCAGGAACATCGATTCTTCCATCCTTCGGATGTCTTCGAGCACGCGGTGGCCGTCCCTGGCGGGCATCATGAGGTCGAGGCAGATCAGGTCATAGGGGTTGCCCTGTTGGTGAGCGAGCTTGAATGCATGGATCGCCTCCTCGCCGTTTACGGCGACATCGCATTCCCCGAATGGAACCAGGATGGTATTGAGCACCATCCGGCTGGTGAAGTCGTCTTCAGCTATCAGTATCCTCATTTGGATTCTCCCGGCTCTCTTCGGCCATTCCCGAGATTTCGGCGGCTTCCCTGTAACGAAGGAATTCCTCGTCGAGCTGGAGGAGCATCTTCTCGCTTTCCTCCGGCCGGCGGCCGTTCAATGCATTTTCGAGGTCCAGGAGGATGGTTGCGATCTTTCCGGCTTCTACGCATCCCGCGGCGCCCCGTGACGCGTGGGCGAGCATCGCCGCCTCCGACCAGTTGCCGAAAGGCAGGCAATTCCGGATGAAGCCGATCTGCCGCGGAAAGTCCGAAAGGAAGCATCCTACGATCATCCTTGCCGTTTCCTCGTCACCATCGAACCGCTCGACGATCCGTTCTCTCCCGAAGACATCGCGGGCAATTTCGGGTGAGCCATCGCTCAATAACCGTGGAGTTAACGTTGAAATACTTGTGCCCTCCAATCAAGCGTTTTGTGCCCACCTTGGCGTTTTATCGGATATTCGTATGCAGAACTTTATGATTTTTTCGCTTGAAATTACTTGAGTACAGATTCATCTTTGGAATCCCCGCGCTTCTTACGTTTTGGAAATAATCGGAAACGTTCCTGCAATGAAAAGTTAGCGTATATGTCCGTTTTGATTAAGGTATTAATCGATATTTTGCCGCTGCGATCCCGACATGCGTTCCGGATAGTCGAAATTTCAAGTAAATATAAGCCTTTTCCCCGGATTCGCCCCCTTGTTTTCCCTTTGGTACGGATATTGAACTGTGTGTTAGGCACGTAAAAAGCTTCCTGGAAAGGGGGTGATTCAGAAGTAGTGGCTTAACTTTGCGGTAAATTATTTGATGCAGGGTCGCAACGTCAACACTAAACCTATGCCAATCGACGGAGGTGGCAAAATGTTAAAGAGATTTTTCAAAAGCATCCAGGAGGAAAAGGGGCAGGCTCTTACCGAGTACGGGTTGATCCTGGCCTTGATCGCTGTCGTATGCATTGCGGCTCTTACTCTCACGGGCACCAGCGTTTCGGGCGTTCTCAACAATATCGCCGCACAGGTGTGATCGCTCCCGTACCCAAGGAGAGGGAAAAAGCGATGACGGACAAGAAAATGCATTCCGTATCCAAGCAAGGAATGGAAAAGGGCCGGAACGGCCAGGCACTCACGGAATACGCATTGATCATAACTTTCATCGCGGTGGTATGCGTCGCCGCATTGGCGGCTATGGGCACATCTATAAGCGGGTTCTTCAGCGGTTCGAGCGGGTGGTTTTAATGATGAGAAGATCGGCGGAAAGATCGGCGGGAAGATCGGAAAAGGGGCAAAGCCTGGTGGAGTTCTCCCTTGTGCTTCCGATCTTCCTCTTTCTTCTCGTCGGCATCGCGGAATTCGGGCGCGCATGGATGACCAGGAACATCCTCACCGGCGCAGCCCGCGAAGCAGTGCGTATCGCCGCGGTCCAGGGGAACTCCTCATCCGCGACCGCCCGCGCGAACAACATCCTGTCATCCGCCGGGATCAACGGCGCTTCCGTCGTGCTGAACGACGACGGAACGGCGTACGGAACCTGCGCGGCAACCGTTTCATACAATTTTCCCCTGGCGGTAGCGGGGTTTCTCCCCGGGTTGTCCGGCACATCGATTCCTTTGAGCAGCTCCACATCCATGAGGAAAGAATTCTGAAAGGGAGGCCATGCGCATGAAAAAGACCCGGGTCGTCGGAGTTGTGGGGGTGGCGCTGGTGCTTGCGCTTGCGGCCGGCCTGGGGGCCCACCGGTTCCTGTCACAGAAGAGCGCCCTTGCCGACGAGGCGAGACTGCATACCGCGGGCATCGCGGTGGCCCTCGTCGACATACAGATCGGCTCCACGATAAATTCGAACCAGGTGGGACTGTCCACCTGGCCGAAGGACCTTTACCCGAAGGACGCGTTCGCCGATACGAAGCCCGTCGTCGGCAGAATGGCCATGCGGGACTTCCTGCGAGGCGAACCGTTCGTCGAATCGAAACTTGTCCCCACCGACAAGAACGGCGGACTTCTTTCACTGAAGGTACCAGCCGGGATGCGGGCTTTCACCGTCAAGGTGAATGAAGTCGTGGGGGTAGGGGGATTCATAGTCCCCGATTCGCGTGTCGACGTCGTAGTTACGACCGCCGTATCTCCGCAGCGGCAGCAGGACCAGGTTTCCAAGACATTCCTCCAGGATGTCCTCGTCCTCGCGGCCGGGCAGATCGTGGAGCAGAAAGACAACAAGCCGATCACGGTGAATACGGTGACCCTGGCAGTGTCGCCGCCGGATGCCGAGAAGCTGGCGCTCGCGAGCAACGACGGAAAGATCCAGCTGGTCCTCAGGCACATCTCCGACAAGGAGAAGGTGGAGACCCCGGGGAGCGACAAGGGCAGGCTCCTGTCCTCGCTGCATCAGAAGCCTGTTCCTGCGGCAGCCGAAGGCACGGGCAAGCGCCAGGCACGGCGCGCCCCCCGGGAGGCCCGCCGAAAGTCCGACGCGTCGGACCGGGGGACTTCCGTTCAGGTGGCAAGGAGCCAATACGTAGTCGAGGTCATCAAGGCCGGAAAGCGTTCCGAGGAAAAATTCGAATAGCCCGAACATAGCCGCAGAGGGGGGTGGAGAAACGTGAAAAACACATCGGTAACCGCAGCCGTCCTTATAGGCATCATTCTCCTCATCCCCTCCGCGGAACCGGCGCTGGCCGGGTCGAAGATGGGAGTTCCCGGAGAGTCCGCCCAGGCGATGCACCTCAAGCCGAACCAGTCCTTCCTTATAGACACGGAATTCAATATCCGAAGGATTTCCGTCGGCAAGCCGGAGATCGCCGACGTCACCGTCGTGACGCCCAGGCAGTTGATGGTCACCGGTAAAACTCCCGGCGTGACCACTCTTATCTACTGGAACGACATGGGACTCCCCACCTCCGTGGACCTCAGCGTATGGGCGGAAAACGGCATCCACGGCGAATTGAAGAAATACGCGCCCGGCGAGAAGTTCGAAATCGGCGGGACGCCGGACTCCATGATCCTTTCGGGAAAGGTGAGCACGGACACGGCGCAGAACCGGCTGGTGGATGCGGCGAAGGCATATTCGAAGAACGTGGTCAACCTCCTCTCGCCGGATCGGGTGGAACAGATAATGATCCAGGTCCGGGTGGCCGAGGTCGACCGCAGCGCCGTAAAGGAGCTGGGATTCGGCGCCCAGACCGAGCAGGGCAGCATCCGGGGCGCCCTTTCGCCGGGGAACGCGTTCACCCCCTTCTTCGGAAATTTGAGAGACCAGGAAATCAAGAACATCGGTCCGAACTTCTCGTTCAGCGACGCGATGAACCTCTTCGTCGCGAAGCCAGGCCAGTTCCCGAAATTCGCAGCCTTCATCCATGCCCTGCAGGACCGGGGGTCGTTACGTATGCTCGCGGAGCCGAACCTTGTCGTGGCCAACGGCATGGAGGGGAAGTTCCTCGCGGGGGGCGAATTTCCGGTTGTTTATACGACCGCCTCGGGGAGCGGATCGGCCGTCAGCGTCACCTACAAGGAGTTCGGCGTGCGCCTGAACTTCCAACCGAAGATCGCCCCGAACGGTGAAATCTTCCTCAAGATCGCGCAGGAAGTGAGCGAGCTCGACTTCGCCAACGCGGTGCTGCTCTCGGGGTTCCGCATACCGGCGCTTAGGAGCCGCAAGGCCGAATCGAGCCTGCAACTTGCAGACGGTCAGAGCTTCGTCCTTGCGGGGCTCATCGACAACAAGATTTCCAAACAGGTGGCCAAGATCCCGCTGCTGGGAGACATCCCGGTACTGGGAACATTGTTTCGCAGCACGCGGTACCAGAACAATGAAACCGAGTTGATGGTGATGGTGACCCCGCGGATCGTCCGTCCCCTGGAGAAGGGGACGGCGATGCAGCTTCCGACGGACCGGATGAAGCCCGAGGAAACCTCGCCGAAGATGGTCTGGTAAAGCCATGTCGGCCCGCATTACCCGCCGGGATTCCGCCGATACCGCGGATTCGGAACGGTCCGGAGAGCGGGGGCAGGTGCTCGTCGTTTTCGTCGCGGCGCTCGTATTCCTCCTGGGATTGGCGGCGCTCGGGGTCGATGCCGGATATCTCTACTCCGTACGGCACGAACTCCAGCGTTGCACCGACGCGGGAGCGCTCGCGGGCGCCTCCGCGTTTTTCGCCGGGAACTGGTCGGATTCCCCCATCCGGGCGTTGGCAGGGACGAGGGCGAGGGATTTCGCCGCCAGGGACCGGGTGGCGAACCGGACGCTCGATCCTTCCGGGGATATCTCCGTCGGCTTCCCGGCGCCGGAGCGGGTTCGGGTCGACGCCTCCCGGACCGTAAACCTGTTCTTCTCCCGCATGTTCCTGGGACCTACAAGGACGGTCAGCGCATATTCCGTCGCCGAGGCGTCGGTCGTCAATTCGAACGTCAAGGGGCTGAAGCCGTGGGGAATCCCCTTTCCCTGGGAGGATACGGACGGGAACGACCTGTTCGACCCCGGAGAGACCGTCCACAAGGACTGTCCCGAAGGAGTATCCGACCCGTCCCGGTATTTCTGCCCAGGGACACGGGTGATCCTCAAGATAGGAACTCCGAAGAACAGCCCGAAAAATCCGAATGGCATGCCCTCGCTTCAGCAGGAGCCGGGCCACTTCTTCTGCCTAGCTCTCGACGGCACCGGTGGATCGGTCTACAGGGACACGATCGTGGAAGGAAGCCAAACCGCTTTCGACGTCGGAGAATCGATCACCCTCGAGCCGGGGAACATGGTCGGCCCGACGGTCCAGGGCGCGAGGGACCTTATCGACGCTGATCCGGGTTCCGCCTGGAACGAGGAGTGGAACCGGCCGGAGAGCGACCTCTACCGTGTCGGCGACGATTCGTGGATGAACTCTCCGAGGGTCATAAGGATTCCGATCTACGACCCGGAGGATGCGTTGAGCAACGGGAGGACCGACATGGTGGTGGCTTCGTTCGCGGGGTTCTGGATAGAGAGTATCCAGCAACAGGGGACCATCATCGGCCGTTTCCTGCCGATGCGGTCCTCCGGGATCGCCGGAGCGGCCCCGGGACCCTCCCCAGGCCCGGTGCTCAAAGTCCTTCGGCTCGTGGAGTAGGCGATGCGGGAAAAGATACGCGCGCTCATCATCGAAGCGGACCCGGAAGTCGTCCGTTCCATCGATTTTCTGGTGAGGCAGGCGGGTTCCATCGACTTGCGTTGGAGGGCGTCGTCTATCCGTGAGGGGGCGGACCTTATCCGGGAGAATCGGCCCGACCTGGCGATAGTGGGAGTGAACGGCGATCCGGCATCGGCGATCTCCTCCCTGGCCGGGGAGTTTCCCGGGTTGTACCTTCTGGCGCTGTCCGCCACGGACGACGCGGACTACGTGCTGCAGTCGACGCGAGCGGGTGCGCACGACCTGATCCGGAAGCCCGTCCGGGAGATCGACCTCCGAATCGCCGCGGAAAAGGTCATCCGGCTGCGTTCCGCCAACGCCTCCGTCGACAGGAACGGCGAGATCGTCACCGTGTTCAGCAACAAGGGCGGGAACGGTGCGACGACGATCGCAGCCAATCTCGCTCACGCCCTCGTCCGCTACCACGGCAAGAAGGTCGTCGTGGCGGACCTTGTCCTTGCGCACGGCGACGTGACGATGTTCTTCAACGTGAGCCCCACGTTCTCCGTGATGGATCTCGCCGCGAACGCGGAAAAGGCGGACCCGGAATTCCTGCGCTCTCTCCTGATACGTCACTCATCGGGAGTCGACATACTTGCGGACACGCCGAGGATCGAGGACGCGGACCGGATAACTTCCACACAGATCAGGAATTCCCTTTTCGCGCTTCGTTCCATGTTCGACGTCGTCATCGTCGACACCCCGCACCAGTTCGACGAGAAGACGCTGACCGCTCTCGAGATGTCCGACACGATTCTCCTCGTCACGCTGCTCAATCTGCCCGCGCTAAAGAACACCCAGCGGAGCCTGGAGCTGTTCTGCCGGCTCGGAATCCTGGACGGCCGCGTGAAACTCGTCCTGAGCCGGTATCTTCCCGACGACGAGATCCCGAAGGAAAGCATCGAGGGGATAATGAACTGCCCCGTCTTCTTCGCCATCCCGAACGATTATCCCACCGTGCTTTCATCCGTAAACCGGGGGAAGCTCCTCGCCGAATTCGCACCCGACAAGGAGGTCACCCAGGCCTTCCGGCAAATGGCGGAACTGCTGGCGGGCCGGGAATCGCTGCCTGAAGCGCCGAAAAGGAAGCGGGGGCTGCTGGATCGGGTCCTCCATCCCGCGAGGAACGCCTCATGACGGTCGCCGAATGGCTGGCGAAGAAAAACGAACAGGCGTCCCTTTCCCTCGCCGACTCGCCTGCGCGCAAGGGCAGCCAGGGCGCGGAGGGCCGCCCCTACCAGGAACTGAAGAGCACCATCCACAGGCGGCTGATCGACCGGCTCGATCTTTCCACCGTCGCCGACATCTCCGCGGAGCAGCTCTCCGGGATCATCAAGACGGTCGTGGAAAACATGATCGCCCAGGAAGGGGTCCCGCTCACGCGGTCGGAGAGGGAGCGGCTCATCCTCGAAATCCAGCATGAGACGCTGGGGCTGGGACCGCTGGAGCCGCTTCTCCAGGACCCCGGGATTTCCGACATCATGGTCAACGGTCCGGAGCAGGTGTTCGTCGAGCGGCAGGGGAAACTCGTCAGGACCGAAGTGACCTTCAAGGACAACGATCACCTGATGTCCGTCATCGAACGGATCGTATCCAAGGTGGGACGGCGCGTCGACGAATCGTCCCCGCTGGTGGATGCCCGCCTTTCGGACGGATCCCGCGTGAACGTCATCATCCCTCCCCTGGCGATCGACGGCCCTGCGATGTCCATACGCCGTTTCGGGGCCTCACCCCTGAAGATGGAGAACCTTCTCGTCAACGGAAGCCTGACCGAGGAGATGGCGGCGGCGTTCGACGCCATCGTGCGGTCGCGGCTGAACCTGCTCATATCGGGGGGAACGGGGGCGGGAAAAACGACACTGCTCAACATCCTGTCGTCCTCGATCCCGGTAAACGAGCGGATCATCACCATCGAGGATGCGGCGGAACTGATCCTCCAGCAGGAGCACACTGTGCGGCTGGAAACGCGCCAGCCGAACGTCGAGGGGAAAGGGGCCGTCACTCAGCGGGACCTCGTGCGGAACGCGCTCCGGATGCGGCCGGACCGGATAATCGTTGGGGAAGTCCGCGGAGCGGAGGCGCTGGACATGCTTCAGGCGATGAACACCGGGCACGACGGGTCCATCTCCACGATCCACGCGAATACCCCGCGGGACGCATTATCCCGGATCGAAACGATGGTTCTGATGGCCGGGCTCGAGCTCCCCTCGCGCGCAATCCGGGAGCAGATCAGCTCCGCATTGAACGTGATCGTGCAGGTCTGCCGCATGAGCGACGGGACGCGAAAGATCGTCACCGTCAGCGAGGTCACGGGGATGGAAGGGGACGTGATCGTGTTGCAGGACATTTTCGTATTCGACAGGAAGGGGATCGACCGGGAAGGAAAGGTCGCCGGCGCCTATCGCCCGACCGGCATCCGGCCGAAGTTCCTCGACGCGGTCCACGCCGCCGGGATCCACCTCGGGGCCCAGATATTCATGGCGCGGCAGCGCTGAAAAGGAGAGCGGCATGGTCCTCGTTCCGCTTCTCGTGTTCGCCTCGGTCCTCGTCATCTCCCTCGGCGGATACTTCCTCGTCACCTCCGGCGATACCATGAGCCGCGACGTGAAGCGAAGGCTTGCGCTTCTGTCGCTTCGGGGCATAGAGGAAGCCGATATCCCGAACATTCTCAAGAACGAATTGCTGAGCGACGTCCCCGCGCTCAACCGGGTCCTCGCCACTTTCGACGCCGCCCTGAAAATCGACCGCCGTCTCAAGCAGGCGGGGATGCAGTGGAAGGTGGGCGCCTTCCTGCTCCTCTCCCTTTCGGCTTTCGCCGTCGGTCTCCTGTTCGGAACGGTGGTGCACTGGCCGTTCGCGTTCTCACTGGCCGCCGGGCTGCTGTTCCTTTTTCTTCCGAACGCCTTGGTGAACATCCGGCGAAGACGGCGCCTCCGGACCTTCGTGGCGCACTTCCCGGACGCGCTGGAAATGTTCGCGCGATCCCTGCGCGCCGGGCACTCGTTTACAGGCGCGATCCAGCTCGTTTCGCAGGAGATGCCCGATCCCGTGGGGACGGAGTTCCGGCAGGTATTCGACGAGCAGAACCTGGGGGTTCCCTTGAGGGAAGCGCTCACGGGGATGACGCACCGGATCGACAGCATCGAGGTAAGGTTTTTCGTCACCGCCATCCTGATCCAGAAGGAAACGGGGGGGAACCTCGCCGAAATCATCGACAAGATCGCCCACGTCATCCGCGAGCGGTTCCGGATCGAGGGACAGCTCAAGGTTTTCACCGCGCAGGCCCGCATGACGGGGACGATCCTTGTTCTTCTGCCGATCGGCGTCGCCGTCGCGATCGGCATCCTGAATCCTGAATACATGAAGCCGCTCTGGTTCGAAAAGGCCGGCAAGCTGATGATCGCGCTCGCAGCCTGCATGCAGGTTGCGGGAGCGCTCGTGATCCGGAAGATCATCCGAATCAAGATCTGAACCGGCGGAGGAGACCCATGATATTGTTCATTTCGGTTTCGGTCTTTCTCGCCGCGTCGCTCGGGGCGCTGGCACTGTTCTGGTGGGCGGAAAGCAGGAGGGAATCGCTCTCGAGGCGGTTCCAGGCGGTGCTTGCGGGAGGGGAAGTGGGCGGGGTTCCCCGGTCTTTCGGATGGTGGGCGGAATGGGCGTCCCGGTTCCGCATCGCGAAAAAGGCCGACCCTGCCGCAGGCGAGGATATCGTGGCCCGGGTGACGGGCGACCTCTCCGGCTCGTGGATGCTTCTCAACCAGGCGGGATACCGGAATCCGTCGTCGATCCGGACTTACTGGATCGCAAGAGCGGGGCTCCCCGTCGTTTTCGTCGCCGCGGCCATCCTCATCGGGCGAGCCGTCGGGATTTCCGACCGCGGTATCGCCTGTTTCGCTGCGTTCGTCGCCGCAGGCGGGTGGTTCCTGCCTGTCGCGTTTCTGAAAGCAAGGGCAAGGAAACGGCAGGAGGAGATCATCGACGCGCTCCCGGACAGCCTGGACCTTCTGACGGTGTGCGTGGAGGCGGGGCTCGGGATCAACTCCGCATTCTCGAAGATCGGCGAGGAATTCCGGCTTTCCTGCCCGGTACTGAGCGAGGAGTTCGATATCGTCAACCGGGAGATGGTGGCGGGAAAGCCCCGCGCGGAAGCGCTGCGGGCGCTCGCCGCCCGGACGGGCGTCGAGGACGTGAAGTCCCTCGTCGCCATGCTGATCCAGACGGAGAAGCTGGGGACGAGCCTCGCGCAGTCCCTTCGCGTTCATTCCGATTCGCTGCGCACGCGCCGGAGGCAGCGTGCGGAAGAGGCGGCGGCGAAGACCACGATAAAGCTCGTCTTCCCGCTCGTGTTCCTGCTGTTTCCCGCCTTGTTCATCGTCATCCTGGGCCCCGGCGTTCTCCAGATACTTCACATCCTTTTCCCGGTGGCCCTTGGAGGTAATCCGTAATGAGCCGCATAGCATGGAAGGCAAAAAACCTTACGAGAGACGCACTGCTCGGCGACCGGATCCTGCCTGCGAGGAATTTCCGGTCGCGGATGAAAGGTCTCCTGGGCACCGACGCCCTGCCGGAAGGGGAGGGGCTCTGGATCACTCCGTGCAACAGCATCCATTCGTTCGGGATGCGGTACGAAATCGACGCCATATTCATCGACCGGGACGATCGGGTGCTGGGAATCTACTGCTACTTCGGTAAAAACCGCATCACCCGGCCCTATCGGAAAGCGCGCGGGGTGCTCGAGCTTCCACCGGGGACCGTCTACAAAACCGATACGCAAATCGGGGACATCGTGAGTCTCACCCCGTGGCAATGGAGGGTCTGAAAAAAAGTGCAGAGCGCCCTTGCGCAGGATGTCCGCCTTTCCATCCTTCCCCCGATATGCCCGCGCACAGTCGAGGAAACGGGCTTGTCACCGTCGTTTCTCGTGGAGCTTGTTTCGAAGCAGTTGTACGACGGCGGGGCGATGACGCTCGCCGCCCTTTCGGAAAGGCTGGCCCTGCCGATGAGCGTCGCGGGAGATATCGCCAATTTCCTCAGGAAGGAACGACTCGCTGAAATACGGAAGGGGGGCGACGTCCGGGCGTCCTATGTATTCGCGCTGACGGACCTTGGGAGGGAACGTGCCAGGGAATTCCTTCAGGCCTCGGGCTATATCGGCCCCGCTCCGGTCACACTGGAGCGGTATGCGGACACCTGCCGGAAGCAGTCGGTTCGGAAGATGGCGGTCACAGCCGAGAAGATGGCGAAACGGTTCGAGGGGATCGTCCTGCCTCCCGGCATGCTGGACCGGCTTGGCCCCGCCATGAATTCGGGACGCTCCCTCTTCCTGTACGGCCCCCCCGGCAGCGGCAAGACCTTCATCGCCGAGCGGCTGTCGGGGATCCTCGACGAGCACATTTTCATACCGTACGCGGTTTCCGTGGAAGGCCACGTCATCCGGATCTTCGACCCGGTGAATCACCGTTCGTTCGACGTCGGCGGGTCACTGGACTCCGTCGGGGAGCTCCTGGAGGGAGGCCCCCGCTACGACCGCCGGTTCGCCCTTTGCGAGCGGCCTGTCGTCATCGCGGGAGGAGAGCTGACGCTCGGGATGCTGGATTTGAATTACGACCCGCTGGCCCGCTACTACGAGGCGCCGCTCCAGCTGAAGGCCAACGGAGGCATATTCCTGATCGACGACCTGGGCCGACAGATGGTCCGGCCATTCGACCTGTTCAACAGGTGGATCATCCCGCTTGAAAAAGGGTGCGATTACCTTACGCTCCAGACCGGCAAGAAGTTCGAGATCCCCTTCGACCAGATCGTAATCTTCTCCACCAACATAGAGCCCCGGGACCTGGCGGACGAGGCGTTCCTCCGCAGGCTCGGGTACAAAATCAGGATCGGCTACATCAGTCCGTCCGAATACGTCTCCATCTGCCGGCAGGTGTGCAGGCAGCTCGGCCTGGAGTTCCGGCCCGAGGCGATCCGGCACCTCATCGAAAAGGAACACGCCGCGCGGAAGATCCCCTTGGCGGCCTGCCACCCGAAAGACGTCCTTTCCCGCGTCGTGGAGATCTGCCGGTACCGGGGAATCCATCCACGCCTGGACGAGGACTTGGTCGCGCAGGCATGCCGGGACTATTTCATGGAAATCTGATCAGCGGGAAAAAACGCGCCGCTTCAGAAGATGCCGGGCAGCAGGCGGTACCGGACGCTCGCGGCGTATTCCCGGTATTTCCCGTCCCCCAGAAGCACGCGCTCCTCCGCGAATATCCGCGCCGCCTGGAAGAAGTAAGCCGCCGCGTATACAGCGAGGTTCCGCGGGCTCCAATTCGACAGCAGGAATCCGGCGTGAGTGACAAGGTAACCCAGGTATATGGGGTGGCGCACCCAACGGTAGGGTCCGTCCACAACGACGCCGCGGTTGGCCGCCACGATTCCGAAGCTTCTTCCAAGAGCGGTCTTTCCGTAGATCTGGAATCCCGTTCCCAGCAACTGAAGCGTGAATCCGGCAGCGTCGGGGGCGACCGCGTGCCCGGTGGGTCGCACCATGAGGATAAGGAAGGAACCGGCGATCCCGGCGAACCAGTCCCAGGGGCTTTTCGAGACGGCCGATGACGGCCTTCGGAACACGATCAGGACGACGACGATGCCTTCGGACAACATCCAGAAAAGGGAGGTCAGCTTTCCCGTCTGAAGGAAGCTTTTCCAGAACGCGAAGCACGCGAGCGCGAAATAGGAGGCGGGGACGACCTTTGCGAAAATCTGCATCCACCGGTTTCGCGCCAGATGCATAGGTGCATCCGCCTCGAAGTTGTTTTCCGTACATTCCGCCACGGAGGATGGAACCTGCAGAAAGCGTTCCATTCGACCCGGCGATGGCTATTTGATTTCATTAATTATTTCATATGGATTTGCGTAGACGGAAAGAATGGATATGCCGGCGCGCTGCTCTCGTGGACGGATTTGAAACCGGCTTTACAGAAACAGCCAGGTGACCACTGCGAAGACGGGCAGCAGGATCGCGGTCGAATAAGCCATGTAGCCGAAGAAAGAGGGCATCCGCACCCCGGAAGATTCGGCGATCGACTTTACCATGAAGTTGGGGGCGTTTCCGATATAACTGTTCGCTCCCATGAAGACCGCTCCCGCGCTGATCGCCTGAAGGACCGGCGCGGACACGCCGGCGACATCGGCCGTTCCCCCCATCCCCTGCGCGAGCGAGAAAAAAGTCAGATACGTGGGAGCGTTGTCCAGAAAGCTGGAAAGTGCCCCCGCCGCCCAGAAAAAGTGCCAGGGTTCCGTGACTCCCAGTTCCCCTCCGCGAGCTTTCAGGATAAGGAGGGCAGGTATCATCGTTGCGAAGATCCCCGCGAACAGTATCGCCACCTCGCCGATAGGATGGTACGTGAATTCGTTCTGCCGGCGGATCCAGGCGGGGGTCTTCCATGCGGACAGCCCGGCCGCCGCCAGCATGGCCGCCTCACGCGCCGGAGCGGGAAGAAAAACGGCGCCGATCACCACACCGAGGAGCAGCAGGTTCCTTTTTCCCGCAATCGTGAGCGTCGGCCGCCCCCCCGGTTCTTCCGGCAGCGGGGACCGATCATCCCCCTCCGAGCGGACAGCCATACGGTCGAGAAGGTAGAAAACGGCGATGACGAAACCTGTGGCCGCGAGCCAGAAGCCCCACAGGTTCCGTGCCGTCCAGAAGAACGGGACCCCTTTCAGGTATCCCAGGAAAAGCGGAGGATCGCCGATCGGGGTAAGCGCGCCCCCGATGTTCGCCACCACGAAGATGAAGAAGACGAAGACGTGCGCGGATCTCTTCCGGTGCGAATTCGCACGCAGGAGCGGCCGGATGAGAAGCATCGATGCGCCGGTGGTGCCCAGCAGGTTCGACAGCACCGCGCCGGTCGCCAGGAAAAAGGAGTTGACCCCTGGTGTCCCCCGAATGCTGCCGCCGAGAAGTATCCCCCCCGAGATCGTGAACAGGCTGCCCAGCAGGACGAGGAAGGAAACGTACTCGCACGCCGTGTGAAGCAGCTCGAACGGCGCGGTCAACAAGAACCATGCTGCGACCGGAAAGCCGAAAGCCGCGCTTATCTTACCGAAATGCTTCGACCAGAAAGCGGGGGCGAACAGCGGAAGAAGTGCGATGGACAGAAGGAAACCGATAAACGGCAGAACCGTCCAGAGGGGCAGGGCCAGGCCTGTCGCGATCGAATCGGCGTGATTCACTTGCGCTCCGTTCATCGGAAGTTACGCTCATTCCCCGTAAAGATTTTTCATGACACACGGCCGGTCCGTTCGGAGAGAGGAGGGAGGGGGGGGAAGGGGAGGAGAGGTTGCCCCTTGCCCCCCAAAGGAGCGGGTTCCGACGCGGCACCGATTACAGGGCTTCTTTCCCCCGCTCGCCCGTGCGGATGCGCACGACCTCCTCGAGATCGTAGACGAAGATCTTGCCGTCTCCGATCTTGCCGGTCCGGGCGGTCGTCTGTATCCGTTCCACAACTGCGGCAACCGTTTCGGCGGGCACTGCGACTTCCACCTTGACCTTCGGGAGGAAGTCCACCACGTACTCGGCGCCCCGGTAGACCTCGGAGTGTCCCTTCTGCCGGCCGAATCCCCTGACCTCGACCACGGTCATGCCCGTTATTCCTATCTCGTTCAGCGCTTTCTTTACGTCGTCGACCTTGAACGGTTTTATTACTGCTTCAATTCTTTTCATACGACACCTCTTGAGCTCTCATTCCCGCAGGCGAGGTCGCGGGCACGGCCGCGGGCGCCAGGGGAGCTGATCCGATCGGGAGCGACCGGACGCTGAAGTCCGGGTAAGCGCTGTTTCCATGCTCGTGGAAATCGAGCCCTTCCATCTCCTCTTCCTGACTCACGCGGATGCCGCCGGAGAGGAGCTTCGTAACGAACCAGAAAATCATGGAGAGGCCGAAGACCGCGACCGCGATCAGCCCCACGCCCATGAGCTGCGGACCGAGCTGCGCCAGTCCACCGCCAAGGAGGAGCCCCTTCTTCGCCGCGGCGGCGGCCGGACAGACGGTTGGATCTGCGAAGAGACCGAGCGCGATCGTTCCGAAGACGCCGTTGGCGAGGTGAACCGCGGTGGCTCCGACCGGGTCGTCGACCCGAACCTTGTCGAAGAAGAGGACGGCGAGGACCACCAGGGCTCCCGCGATCAGGCCGATGATAAGAGAACTGGGGACGCTCACGAAGGCGCAGGGCGCCGTGATCGCCACCAGTCCCGCGAGGCAGTCGTTCAATGTCATTCCGAAATCGGGTTTT
Source organism: Deltaproteobacteria bacterium (assembly GCA_016218975.1). Lineage (NCBI taxonomy): Bacteria > Pseudomonadati > Myxococcota > Myxococcia > Deltaproteobacteria bacterium. The sequence goes on along the minus strand of JACRCO010000051.1, from coordinate 9,932 downwards.
CCGAAAAGGATCCAGGCAAGGATCATGGAGGACACCGTCGCGGATGCGGCAGCCACGTTGGTAGTGGTAGCCACATGGGCGATGGACGCCCCATCGGCCGCCATGGTGGAGCCGGGGTTGAATCCGAACCATCCGAACCAGAGGACGAACACGCCGATTGCCGCGGAAGTCATGCTGTGGCCCGGAATCGCGTTCACCTTGCCGCCCGGTCCGTACTTGCCGATGCGGGGTCCAAGCATGATAATCCCGGCGAGAGCCGCCCATCCGCCGATCGAGTGGACGACCGTCGATCCTGCGAAGTCGAGGAACCCCTTGCTCGCCAGCCAGCCGCCGCCCCAGATCAGGTGCCCGCCGACGGGGTAAATGACTCCCACCATGAAGAACGTGAAGATCAGGAATGCCTTGAACTTGATCCGTTCGGCCACCGCACCCGACACGATCGTCGCGGCGGTGCCGGCGAAGACGAGCTGGAAGAAGAACTTGGCCCACAGCGGCACGCCCGTCCAGTTGAGGGCGTGATAGACGCCCTTGTATGCGTCTCCCATCGCCGGGCTGTTGTCGGCGCCCGAGGCGAAGAAGAGGCCCTTCAGGCCCACGAGCCAGTTCCCGTCCCCGAACATGAGCCCGAAGCCCAGGATGATGAACGCGAGGGAGGAAACCGCGAACACCACGAAGTTCTTGAATAGGATGTTGACCGTGTTCTTCGCCCGGCAGAAGCCCGACTCCACCAGTGCGAAGCCGAGGTTCATGAAAAAGACCAGGAAGGCTGCAATCATGGTCCAGATGGTATCCATCGCGACCTTCTGGTTGGCGATGGAGTCCGCCATTTCCTGGGTGAAGGCAGGCGGAGGGGCAGGTGCTGCGGTTGCCGCGGCAGGTGCCGCTGCCGTGCCTGCGGGCGCCGCCGCAGGAGCTTCTTCGGCCAGGACGGGCAGCGCCGTGCCGATGCCGACGAGCAGCGCCATGAGAATCAGGAAGGCCGTCGTTGCTTTTCTCAATAGCTTGTTCATCGCAGTTCTCCTTCTTCACGCCCGCCCATCGGGCAGGACATGGTAGTGGGTGTTACGGGAAATTGATGTCGACCTGAACGGTGAAGGTGTTTTGTCCCGCGCGTTCCTTGTTGTTATAGATGTCGTACCCGAATATCACGCTGACGTTCTTCGCGAAGGCCCAGGAAAAGGCGACGTTGGTGGCTCCGTAGGCGTTCTTGCCCCCCTGGTGATCCACGGCGAACCACAGTTTGTCGGAAATTTCGCTCATGGTCCGATCCCATGAAAGCAGGAGGCCGCTGTCGTCACCCTTGACCCCGTTGATGTCGTATACGCCGGCCACGGAGGCTTTCTTGTTCAGCCCGTAATACCCGGCGGACAGGCGTCCGATGACCGGGAATGTCTTGGCGACAAGCCCGTAGTAGATATTCGCGTCGGTGCCGGTCTTCGTGTAGACGCCGTCGCTGGCCTCGCCTTTTTTAAGCCCGATGTTGTACATGCCGACCGCAACCGCCGGCTTCCACGTGTTGTCTTCCGGCGTGCCGATCTTGAAGTGGCCGTAGAATGGGTACTTGTCGAGACCGGCGGGGGTGTTTCCGCCGCCCCACATGAGGTCGAATCCAATTTCCGCCTGCAATTTCTCGAACGGGAGCACGCCGACCGTCGGTCCGACGATATACATCGGTCCAAGCGCCGAGCCGTCGGAGATCCCGAAATAGCCGACGTTGCTCGAGGGTTCCTTCTTCGTGCGGACGTATGAGTCGATGTTCAGGTGGAACGTCTTGTAGGGCTGGATGTCCGTGGACGGAATCCAGATCTGCGTGGACGGCGTCGCGTGGGCCGTCCCGGCGGCGACTGCGCATGACAGCGCCGCCGAAATCACGTAGCGTAGAATCCTGCGATACGGTGACCTGGTTTTCATCGGTTCCCCCTCTTGGAAAATATGGTTGGTCGGGTTCAGAGCAGGAGACGTGCCATGCCCTGAAACCGGGACGGCGCTCGCATGGAACAGTTCGACATCATTGATGAACCGGGTCGCGGAAGCGTTGCAGGGGAACAGGGACGGCCTACCCCGACGCCAGACAATTATGTCGTAATTACGACAACCATGAGGTGGGACAAAACCAGGGACGTTCTTAAAAACTCAGGACAAAAACAGGGACGTTCTTAAAAACTCGGCAGATTGAGAAAGGGAAATCGGTATCGAATTTTTAAGAACGTCCCTGTTTTTGTCCTGAGTTTTTAAGAACGTCCCTGGTTTTGAGGTTTCCAGGGGGAGGAGAGGGAGTGTTTCTTCATCTTGTAAGCCACCTGGCGGGGGGTCCAGCCGAGCAGTTTGGCGGCGCGGGCGATCACCCATCCCGTGCCATCCAGCGCTTTCCGCAGTTCTTCCTTTTCCATGGACAGGAGGTACTCTGCTTTTGACCGCGATTCCACCTGCTTGCCGGCAGCCAACGGGGAAGCCGTAGCGGCGGCATCCGGGACGGAGGACGGCTGCGGGGTTCCAACCTCCTGGGCCGAAAACGTACGGACGGGGCGAGGGAGGTCGGAGATGCGGACGATGGGCGCCTTCGCCATGACGACCGCGCGCTCAGTGAGGTTTTCCAATTCGCGGACGTTTCCGGGCCACCGGTATTCAACCAAAAGGTTCAGCACTTCGGGAGAGAAGGAAACGCTCTTCCCGTGCTCCTTGTTGAACCGCTCAAGAAAGTGCTCAGCCAGCGGGATGACGTCCTCGCGGCGGTCGCGCAGGGGCGGCAGGTAGATGGGGATTACGTTCAGCCGGTAGAACAGGTCCTCCCGGAACCGCCCGTCTTCCACCATGGTCTCGAGGTCGGCGTTCGTGGCGGCGATGATCCGCACGTCCACCGAGATCGTCTTGTTTTCCCCAAGTCGCTCGAACTTCCGTTCCTGGAGCACGCGAAGAAGTTTAACCTGCGTCGGGAGCGGGATGTCGCCAACCTCGTCCAGGAAGATCGTCCCGCCGCCGGCCTGCTCGAATCGCCCTTTGCGCTCTTCGATGGCCCCGGTGAAAGCCCCGCGCTTGTGGCCGAAGAGTTCCGACTCGAGGAGCGTTTCCGGGAGCGCTGCGCAGTTGACGGTGACGAACGCCCCCTCGGCGCGCGGGCTCGCGAGGTGGATCGCGCGGGCGATCCGTTCCTTTCCCGTGCCGCTCTCGCCGCGAAGGAGCACCGTGGCCCGGGATGAGGCCACGCTGGTGACGGAGGCGAAGACCTCCTGCATGCGCTTGCTCTGCCCGACGATGTTCTCGATCCGGTACGTTTTGCGGATCGTCTTCTCGAACTCCTGCCGCTGCTTCTGGAATTCCTCCTGCAACCTGCCTATCGCGGCGTGCAGTTTGAGCGCCTGGCCGATCAGGCAGCCGATTACCGTGAGTGTCCGGGCGTCTCCTTCCAGCGCCTGCGTCCCGGCCCTGCCGATCCGCTCGGCGGTGAGGACCCCGAGCGCCTCGGCGCCGATCTTGATGGGGACGGATATGTAGGAGAGCGGCTCTTCCGTTTTTACGTGCGCGCGCGTCTTGTCCAGGAACGAAGGCTCCTGGCGGACGTCGGGGATTGCGATCGGGCTGCCGGATTTCATCGTCTTGCCGACGATCCCTTCCCCCCAGACGTAGCGGGCGCGGTCCCGTTCCTCCGCAGTGTACCCCGTAGATATTTCCATGCGGATCTCCCGGGTCGCGGCGTCGGGAAGATGGATGGCTGCGCGGTCGAACCCCAGGATGCTCTGAAGGGTCCGCAGCGATGTCCCGAGGGCGCGGGGGAGGTTCTGCGTCGACGTAAGGATTTTCCCGACTTCATAGATGGCGGATATTTCCGCCTTTTCCGGAACCCGTCGCTGGTTCATGCGCCAATTATAGCGTGGAAGAATATATAATGCGGTCGATCTTCTTGCGCTGCGAAAGCGATTCGGGAGGTGGGCGAAAAAATGGCGAAACGAACGTCGCGATATCTAAAGGGCGCGAGGATTCTCCCGCCTCCCGTCCGGAAGGATATCAAGGCCGCCGACCTGGTCGACCGGTTCTTCCTGGCGTACAACGCCGGCCGGCTGAGGGAAGGGGCCAGGCTGCTGGCGGAGAAGATGCTGCGACCGGAAGTGACGGTGGGGCTTTCCCTGTCGGGCGCCCTCACCCCTGCGGGCCTCGGCGTCTCGTGCATCGTTCCCCTCATAAAGGCGGGGTTCGTGGACTGGATCGTGTCGACGGGGGCCAACCTGTACCACGATGCCCACTTCGGCCTTGGAATGGAAATGCACGCCGGCTCGCCGTTCCTCGACGACCGCGCCCTGCGCGACGAGGGGGTAGTCCGCATCTACGACATTCTCTTCTCCTACGAAGTGCTCCTCGACACGGACGCCTTCTTCCGCGAGGTTCTCGACGCGGATGAATTCCAGGCCGAGATGGGTACGGCCGAGTTCCACTACCGCCTCGGCCGGTACATGGCGGAACGCGAGAAGGCCCTCGGGCTGGGCGAGGTGAGCATCCTCTCCGCCGCGCACCGGTACGGGGTACCGGTGTACACGTCCTCTCCGGGGGACTCCTCCATCGGGATGAACGTCGCCGCGATGCGGTTGACGGGCCGCGGCGCGAAGATCGACGTATCCGCCGACGTCAACGAAACTGCGGCCATCGTGCTCGGGGCGAAGAAGTCGGGAGGATTGAGCGCCGTGTGGATCCTGGGCGGCGGCTCTCCGAAGAACTTCATGCTTCAGACCGAGCCTCAGATCCAGGAGGTGCTTGGGATCGAAGAGAAGGGGCACGATTACTTTTTGCAGGTCACGGACGCCCGTCCCGACACGGGTGGTCTTTCGGGCGCCACCCCATCCGAGGCGGTTTCCTGGGGGAAGGTGGATCCGGATCGCCTTCCCGACACCGTGGTCTGCTACCTCGATTCCACGGTGGCGATGCCTCTTTTGACTGCATACGCGCTGGCCCGCGCGAAGAAACGGCCGCTCCGGCGGCTCTACGATCGCCGCGGGGAACTCCTGTCCGATCTCGAAAGGAAGTTCAGCCGCGTGCTGGGTGCGCAAAAAGCGAGCACCCGCCGGGACGGACAGAAAAGGACGAGCTGAAGGAAAAGGGCTGCGGAGGGATTTCGGGTTGCGGCGCTTTCCATAAGATTGCGGAACGGAAAAGGCCGGGATGGACGCCCTCCCGGCCTTTTCCGTAACATGTGACGGCCGGCGGCTGTCGAAGCCCCGGCTCTTTCTTCTTGAGATGGCCCGCTTTAGTTACCTGGCGGGCGCCGCTTTCGGGTTGTTGAACAGGTAAGCCACTCCGACGATCGCTCTCCACTGGGGAGCTCCCATTCCCTTGCTCAGCCCGCCGCCTCCGCCGACCTGCCAGGTCCAGCCCGGGGTCCACTCGTTACGGTAAGCCGCAAGCAACTCAAAAGGTGAAACGACCGTGTGGTCGAACGGTTTTTCTCCGATCGTCTCCCCGTTGATCTCCGCAACCAGCGATTCCTTCTTCGACAACTTGTAATCAGCCCCCACGCCGTACTGGATCCAGGTGCTGTAGTTCTGCGTGGCGGGGTTGCCAACCTGCTGGACACCAAGGTTTGCCAGGAAGGTCAGCTTCGGGCTGTGCGTCAGGTGGCCCGCAAGTTTCCCTCCGACGCTGAACTTGCCTTCGGATAGAAGGTATTCGTCGTTTCCCGAAGGGAAAATCACATACGGGACGAAAGCCAACCCATATGTGGGGCGGGAAAGGAACTGCCATTTCCCGTTAACCTTGATATCGCCGATGTTGTTGTTCGTATTCTCTTCGCCCCGTACGTTTGAACCGTTCAGCAACAGGTTGAAGGGGACATCTATCCCGACCTGGAAGTCTTTGCAGAACCCGTAGGCGGCCGCGAAGTCCAGGGTGGCGAGGTCGTGAACGCGTTCCGTCTGCACGGTCAGGTTGTTGATATCCCCCCGGTTAAGAGGCCGCTTCGATATGTTCAGCGTGGACACGAACGCCCAGTTTCCCGCACCCAAAGGCTGATCGGAATCGAGAGTCAGCGTGCCTGACCCGTCGCTCGTCGGGTGATACCGCTGCGCCTTCGGCACCAGGTCGCCTGCGGATGCGGGAAGCGCCGCAGCCAGGCACAGGATCAGGAGGAAAAGAAAGGAGAGAAGCGCGGGCTTCATAAGGGAACGCTTCTTCCCGTGCATGCGTTTCAGTATCCACACCGGGAGCAGGAACATCATGAAGTAGAGCGTCGTGAGCGCGGCGCCGGACCACGGCCCGCCTGGGCCGTTGCCCCCCTTGTCTCCGACGGCGAACACGGTCCCGCACCAGCCGTTCCCCAGGGCGTCGTTTCGTAAATCGAAGCCGCTGGTGGCTGTCCCCGTCTGTGGAGCGGCCTGGGAACGGAACCCGTCGAGATAGACGTGTCCCGCATGGCCGCTGTACCGGCATCCGGCCGCCGACGCTTCGATCCGCAGGATGTCGCCTACCGCCACGTTGTCGGAGATGTTAACGTCCACGTCCTGCCAATCCAGCCAATACCAGTCCGTATTGGTGGTATTGTCGGTTCTCCAAGTGATTCCGGGCTGCCCGGAATAGTAGAACCTGTCGTACAAGGTGGTGCCCTGCGTCACGTTCTTGAAGCTGACGTGGAAGTACGACTGGCCCGCGGGTTCGTGGGCGGACTCCGTCACGGCGGCCCATGAAAAACGAAGGTAGAAATTGCCGTCGGGATCCCTGTCTGATTCAGCCAGGGCGCTTTCCTGGTAAATGCGCGTCGCCTTGCGGCCATCGCCGAATGTCGTCCCTTGCCCCGAGTAGTTGACGACGGCGGAATGCGTGCCGTATTTCACCGACGGGAGCAGAAATGCCATGTAATCGGTTCCGCTTCCGGAAGTGACGTTGTCCCACGTATGAATGGTGTCATGCCCACCCGGCGAATAGGTGACGGTTTCCGCAATCGGAATTCCGTCTCCGTCCAACACAAGTCCATCGCTGTTAAATCCGTTTTCCACGGTCCATCCGGTGAACGTTCCGTCCTCGAATTCTCCGTTCGTGAACAGCGCGTACGCGGTAAAAGGAAGCGAAAGCAACAAGCCTAACGCGACGATCAAGAGCTTTTTTTTCATGGTTACCCCTCCGTCGAATGACGCTCAGATTTGGGATTTCCTGAAGCGGTAATGCGGGCAGACCTATACAGGTGGCACGTTATCCCCTCAATATCGTTTTACCGGTGATTAAGTGCATCAACGGTGGAATGAATACAAAATCAGTAGCGAATTGCGTGCCATTTTTAAAACATTCCGGTTCATAATTATTATCGTTTATTAACAAGGTCTTATTAGTGCAAATTGACAATATCGATTGCTCCGGGACAAGAAATACACTGCCCATATTGGGAAAATAATTGCCTAAATGAGTTGGGAGAGGATCAGTTTTGGATTTAAAATAAGAGCTGGTTTTCTGTTTAATATTGAGCTTTTATGCTGTAAGCCAGGTGAAGCAGCAGTTTGCCGGTGGCCCAGGCATCGCCTTCAGCACGGTGGAAGGAGGTAGCTATTCCCAACTCCCTGCACACCACCGAGAGGGAGTGGTGGCTGAAACGTCCGGATTTCCGTGCCAGTTGCAATGTGTCGATGACACGGTTCGGCGGCCACGCTCCCCCGGCAAGCCGTGCTTCGGAACGCAGGAAAGAGAGGTCGAACGGCGCGTTGTGGAAAACGGTGATATCGTCCCCGATGAAGGAGACGATTTTCGGATACAGGTCCGAAAAAAGAGGGGCGCCCGCAACCATCGGATCGGTTATCCCGTTGACGGCGGACGCTCCCGGCGTGATGGAACGAAGGGGATCGACGAAGGAAACCAGCGAATCGATGACGTTCCCGCGCAGGAATTTGAGCAGGGCTATCTCGCAGACGCGATGGCCGTACCCCGGATCGAGGCCGGTGGTTTCCACGTCGATGGCTATATACGGACCTTCCGCTACCCTATGCACGATTTCGTTCATACTCTGGATCATTATATATTCGTGCCATCATTGTATTATGGAATTGAGGTCGGCTGATTCATGCCCCGTCTGCCATGCTACGAAGGAGAAGCCCGCAGGATTGAAATGATTCGCGATGGGAGAAAGGTGGCGCTGGTCACCGGCGGAGGCCGACGGATCGGGGCCGCGATCTCCCTGAAACTTTCCCGGGCAGGATATTTCGTCGTCCTTACGTATCTCTCCGGCCGGCGGGAAGCGGTGTCCCTCGCAAAGGAGATCGGCGGAAAAGCTCGACCCCTCGACCTTGCGCGCCCCGAAACATTCACGAGGCTGAACCGCGTACTCGATAAAGAATTCGGCCGCCTCGACCTTCTCGTCCACAACGCCGCCGTTTTTCCTCGCACGCCGTTGGATGCCGTGTCCCGACGGGATTGGGACGCGGTCTTTGCGGTGAACCTGCGAGGCCCGTTCTTCCTGACGCGCAGCCTGCTTCCGCTTCTCGGGCGGGCTCCCGAAAGCGGGACGGTCGTTTTTATCGGAGACGCGGGGGCGGGGCAGCTCTGGCCGTCATATCTTCCGTATTGCCTTTCGAAGCTTGCCCTCGAAGCGCAGGCCGGCGCATGGCGGAAAACGCTCCCGCCGGGCATCCGCGCCGGAGTGGTGCGCCCCGGGCTGGCGCTGATTCCGGACGGCTTCCCGGAGGAAACATGGCGGAATCTATGCGCGCGAAATGGGCCATCGAAAATCGATTCGCCGGAAAAGATCGCGGAGGCCGTGTTGCGGTTCGCACGCGGCGGAAGATATAATTTTCCTCACTCTCCCCGGCTCGGACAGGAGGAACGCATGCAGAAATGGAGATGCATCCCGTGCGGCTACATCTACGATCCGGAACTCGGCGACCCGGACGGCGGCATTGAACCTGGAACACCGTTCGAAAGCATCCCGGACGATTGGGTATGTCCCCTGTGCGGCGCGTCCAAGGACGATTTCGAGATGGCGGAGGGATGACCGGCATGGCGACACTTACGATAGCGCCGGGCGTCCACTGGGTAGGAGCGAAGGATCCTGCACTTGCGATTTTCGACATCGTCATTCCAACGGAATACGGGACGACCTACAACGCGTACCTTGTTCGGGGGAGCGAGAAAACCGCGCTGATCGACTGCGTAAAGCGTCCATTCGCGGATGAGCTGTTCCGCAACATCGCCGAGTTCCTTCCGGTGGAGAAGCTCGATTACGTCGTCGTAAACCATTCGGAGCCGGACCACGCCGGGGCGCTCGTGGACCTGCTGGAGCGGAACCCGGGGGTGACGGTCCTTCTCTCCCGCGCCGCCAAGACGTTCGTCGACAACCTGGTCAACGCGGGGTTCCAAAGCCGGATTATTTCCGACGGCGAGGAACTTCCGCTCGGCGGGAAGACGCTGCGGTTCATAAATGCGCCTTTCCTGCATTGGCCGGACACCATACTTACCTACCTGGTGGAGGACAGGATCCTGTTTCCGTGCGATTTCCTGGGGGCGCATTTCTCCAGCAGGGAGTTCTATGCCGACGAGCTTCCCGAGCCGAAGAAGGCGAGAGATGCGTTCGAATTCTATTACGCCACCATAATGCGCCCGTACAAGGAGCATGTCCTTAAAGCTTGCCTGCGGCTGAAAGACCTTCCCATTTCGGTCATCGCTCCGTCCCATGGGCCGATCCTGCGGAAGGACCCCCGTTCGTATATCGATTGGTACGAAGAGCGGGCGTCCATCCTCTCCCGTGTCACGGAAACGAAGGTCGCCATCGTCTACGCTTCGGCGTACGGAAACACGGCGGCGATGGCCGAAAAGGTGGCTGAGGGCGTCCGGGCGGCTGGCCTCGTGCCGGTCCTGATGAACGCGGTGGAAGTCCCCATGGAGAAGATCGTCGACGAGTTCGAGACCGCCGCGGGATTCCTGTTCGGAACTCCGACGCTGAACGCGAACGTCCCGCAGCCGATCCTTCAGCT